>JACCWJ010000026.1 GCA_013697705.1 Gammaproteobacteria bacterium
TAATGCATGGTTTTGTAGAGTAATATAAGACCATAATTTTTTTGCTAAGTATGGGTTGTGATTAATGTCATCCAAAATATTTTTGGGGTGACTCACACAAAAAACTAATAAAGTCTTACCGCTAAGGCGTTGATTAAAACGAGGAGTATTTATTATTATAGAAGCTAGCTGTACATTTATACTGCCTACTATTTCTAAAGAAATAGTATTTATTTTGCTGACTGAGATTAGGTTTTTTAATTCTTCTGGATAGCTGAGATATTCCCGCCATATACTTTGTTTGGATTTTAAATTTTCACGACAACTTTGTGGAATTGAGTTGGGATTCACGTTAACCAATGCACTTTTAATTGTGTCAGAGAAATTTAAATTTGTTTCCAACACATAGTGCCAAATTCTTTCA
Organism: Gammaproteobacteria bacterium; assembly: GCA_013697705.1. Taxonomy (NCBI): domain Bacteria; kingdom Pseudomonadati; phylum Pseudomonadota; class Gammaproteobacteria; species Gammaproteobacteria bacterium. The sequence continues at coordinate 404 of JACCWJ010000026.1, forward strand.
GAATTTAAAGATAATAATTTAGGGTAAACTCTAGACCAGTTGCTGGCGTTTAATTGATTTTTACACCACTCACACTCATCAAGTATTCGGATTTCATCCTTAAAAACTTCATCTCTTAAGCTCAAATAGCTTTGTCGAAACGGACTCGTGCTCTCAACAACTGAACGAAAAAATTCGGGTGTTACAATAGAGCACGTTTGCTCTTTGTTAAAATCAGCGTGTAAGAGTAAATTAGGGAAACACGTAATAATCTCTCTTATTTCTTCCGGGGGGAGATCCTTAATCAGGGTGGAAGTTGTCACAACAAATTTAGCAACTTGTTCTGATTTTTTGGATAAAGTTACGGCCAGCTCAGTTCTTTTGGCCGTGTCATTAAAATTAAGATGCTCGAGAATATAAATGCCATTGTCGAAATATGAGCCTATATTTTTAAGATGGAGCAAAGTCTGATTTTTTTGGTCAACTTGTGCTAAAATTAGCTCAATTAATTGTTCGTCATACTGTCGGTCTTGGCCCGCTAGCTGAGATAATTAAAAAATATCAGGCCATAAGCTTGTTAAAGACGCTTTGTAGTTTCCCTCTTTCTTTATAATATTTTGACGCAAATCTTCAAAACACTTTATTTTTTTCGGCTGCACATGACAAAATGAAATATTTGTCCGTCGTTTCGCGACTTTGATCGCGAGATTCAGCCTTCGACATAGCGAGAATAAGTCGTTAGTGGAGGAGGTGTTTACTTACACTGGTAAAACAAAAACATAATCCTCAGTTTACGTCAGACATGATTATGCTGGCCAGCAAGATTGAAATTTTTTTGCTATACCTGAGCTTAATGCAGAAAACAACCCCGCACTAGCTCTAGAGTGGCTAACATACCTATTTTAAAGTTTGAGGATATTCTGATTATTTTCTTGAGTATGAATGTTTATCTCGCCTAGCGGAAATTCTGCCTCCTTCGTTCTTAGCTCGGTTTTGAAATTTTCAATAAATTGAGAAGTAGACGTTGTAAACTCAGCTAGTTTTGGTTTGCTGCCCAAAAAGCGCAGGCCTTTGTCGATTAACTCAAAGCTTGGGGTAGCAATTACCTCTTTATTTGTTTTACCTGCTACACTTTCATTTTCCCATGCTTCAATTGCCGTTAATATTCTTTTATATGGGCTCTCCATTAATTGATTAGCTCTAATCTCTTTTTCCATGCAGTCTGTTAACTCCTTCAAACTACTCTCTAATCGTTGCAGGGCACTCTTCTTTTGACCGTGGAAAAATTGGATTCCGGACATTTCAGCCTGAATTTTATGGATTGGGATAGCTATGAATGTCTTCAGCATAGATATGATTTCAGAATCTCGGTTTTCAGAATAATCGGGTTCTTTTTTAACCCAATAACCATAAGCTTTATATAATAAGTTGAGGTTTGTAGTCTCTTTGGCATAGTCTCTCATTGCCTCAATCGCCTGAAAATTGTTTTCTCTTTCGCATCCTTCAAATAAACTCTGTAGAGCCAACTTGTTATTTTCTTTTGTTCTGTAAACTTTAAAGAGGGCTACACAAGGGAAGCTCTCATCTTCAACCATATCATTAGAATTCAGTACCTTTAAGCGAATAAGTGCCTCTTCATTGCCAGATTGGGCGGCATAAACAAGGGGAAGGCATAGTCTTTTTAGGTCTAGCCCGTCAATTGCTCCCCACAACTTGATTAATTTAAGTGCAAGTTCAGGATTTGCATTTTGTTTATAATGATCATATGCCTTAAAATAATATTTTTTTAATTTCTCCATTGTGGTTTCAAGAGACTTCGGAATAGTGAAAAGCTCATCACTAAAGGTGTAAAAACAATTGGCATAAAAATTTGTACTAGGTTTCTGACCCTGTTTCTCATCAATAAGTTCTGCATACATAATGGGAGAGAGAGCTTGGTTTATTGCAGAAATTCCTGCTGAACCCTGGCGCCTTTTTTGCTCATCCAAAGAGGTATACAATTCAAAGGACACGTCTAATAGGCTATGAATATAGTTTGCATTAATTAATTCTGGTTTTGAAAAAGAAAGGAACCAACCAAATTTATAATATATTGAATTAGCATGCTGTATATTTTTTTGATATATCTTAGTAAATGCTGGAGATAAAGTTGCCACGTTCTTTCCTATAACAAAATCCCAAGCTTTGGTGGAACCATTTTTGAGTGCTTTCTCTAGCCATAAAAGTTGCACTTTAACATTCTCGGGAAAATATTTTGCGTAATAACAGTAAAACCAATAGGGCAATTCTTTATCTCGACAGCCCTCGGCTATCGTCTCTAGTTTTTGGAAATCAACTATCTCCTCGAGCTTCTTTCCGCTGGCTGAAGCAAAAAAGCCACATTGTTCAATTAAAGAATAAATGAAATATCCTGTTAACGGTTGTGCCTGGGAGATGAGCTGGTCTATTAAGGCGCTGATATTACTTTCAAACTGTCTTCTAAGGGTGTCTTGTGCTCCTAATAAACTGGAATCAGGCATGGAATTTATATTTAAATTGTTGGGCAATAATGCATGGTTTTGTAGAGTAATATAAGACCATAATTTTTTTGCTAAGTATGGGTTGTGATTAATGTCATCCAAAATATTTTTGGGGTGACTCACACAAAAAACTAATAAAGTCTTACCGCTAAG